>NZ_JACVUB010000029.1:0-355 GCF_016517475.1 Lactococcus sp. S47 | reverse complement strand
CAACGCATGAGGGAGTCAAAGTCCCTTGCCTTACCGCTTGGCTATACCCCATTAAAAAGGCGGATGACGAGGATCGAACTCGCGAGTGCCGGCGCCACAAGCCGGTGTGTTAACCACTTCACCACATCCGCCATAATGAAACACGGGCAGCAGGAATTGAACCCACACTAAAGGTTTTGGAGACCTTTGTACTACCTTTATACGATGCCCGTTTTCTATGGAAGGGGAGGGATTCGAACCCCCGAACCCGAAGGAGCGGATTTACAGTCCGCCGCGTTTAGCCTCTTCGCTACCCTTCCAAACTCTTTATTCACTTAATGGCTGAAACAACCAATGGGAGTTAACGGGATCGAAC
>NZ_JACVUB010000028.1:0-384 GCF_016517475.1 Lactococcus sp. S47 | reverse complement strand
TACTTGGTTTGGGACCAAGGTGTCGCAGGTTCGAATCCTGTCTTCCCGATTGATGTTTTTACATCAATTTGACTTATGTCAAAAATGGCGGTGTAGCTCAGCTGGCTAGAGCGTTCGGTTCATACCCGAGAGGTCGGGGGTTCGATCCCCTTCGCCGCTATATTTATCAGCTGGATCTTTAGCTCAGTTGGTTAGAGCTATCGGCTCATAACCGATCGGTCGCTGGTTCGAATCCAGCAAGATCCATATCTTTGGCTCGGTAGCTCAGTTGGTAGAGCAATGGATTGAAGCTCCATGTGTCGGCGGTTCGATTCCGTCTCGCGCCATTCTTTGTTAGCGGATGTAGTTTAATGGTAGAACCCCAGCCTTCCAAGCTGGCTACGC
>NZ_JACVUB010000027.1:0-494 GCF_016517475.1 Lactococcus sp. S47 | reverse complement strand
CTGGGAGATGAACTGTGCCATCTGGGTCTACGACACTTCCTCCTGGAACATTAATCGTTCCTCCTGGTGTTGTAACTGTACCTCCTCCGTCTGGGAGAGTGACACTCCCATTATCACCTGGAATAATTGGGCCGTTTGGTTTAACCTTACCGTCATCGCCTGTACCAGTTTTACCGTCTTGTCCCGGTAATGTAACAGTACCATCTGGGTTAACGATATCACCACCTGGGAGATGAATCGTGCCATCTGGGTCTATTATTGTTCCTCCAGGAACATTGTATGAGCCATCAGGACGATCAACTTTTCCTCCATCACTTGGAAGTGTAACACTTCCGTCTGAACCTGGTGTCAATGGTTGATCCCCAGTTACAGTAACATCATCATCTGTACCTGGCTTACCATCTTTACCTGGTAAGGTAACGGTTTTACCGTCACTAGGAGTAGTTGGGTTTGTTGTTCCGCCTGAACTTGAGCCGCCATCTGTGCTTGATGTT
>NZ_JACVUB010000026.1:0-503 GCF_016517475.1 Lactococcus sp. S47 | reverse complement strand
CGCTATACGTTTGATAATAATTACTTCAATCATCGTTATCAAGGGGTTCCAGTTGATGGATATACTGCAATATTTGATAAAATGCTTGATTCTGACCTTATTGATGTTCAAACAGGTGTGGATTTTTTCAGTGATAAAGAAGTATTTTTAGAAGAGTTTCCAAAAATTGTTTATACGGGAATGATTGATCAGTTTTTTGATTATTCTTTTGGAGAACTGGAATATCGCTCTGTACGCTTCGAAACAGAAACTGTAAAATCTGACAATATTCAAGGAAATGCTGTCATCAATTATACTGATGCAGAAACGCCCTATACTCGTGTGATGGAGTGGAGACATTTCGATAAAAAAGCTGACGAGGGATATACGATTTTAACGAAAGAATTCCCTCAAAATTGGGATCGCACAAAAGAGGCCTATTATCCAGTTAATGATGAAAAAAATTCTAAGCTTTTTAGAAAATATAAAGAAGAGACTAAAAAATATCCAAATGTTATTTTTGG
>NZ_JACVUB010000025.1:0-516 GCF_016517475.1 Lactococcus sp. S47 | reverse complement strand
AAAAATGAAATTTAATAAAAAAAATTATGATTATCTTATTGTTGGAGCAGGACCTTATGGTTCGATATTTGCCCATGAAGCTGCAAAACATGGTAAAAAATCATTAATTGTTGAACGTCGTTCTCATATTGGTGGAAATATGTATACTCATAAGGAACATGGAATCAATGTTCATGATTATGGTGCACACATTTTCCACACCGATAATAAAATGGTTTGGGATTACGTCAATCAATTTACAGAGTTTAATAATTATATTAATCAAGTTGTTGCGAATTATAAAGGGGAACTTTATAACCTTCCTTTTAACATGAACACTTTTTATCAAATGTGGGGGGTAAAGACTCCAGAAGAAGCGGCTGCTAAGATTGAGGAACAGAAGGCAAAAGTAGGAGTTTCAGGGATCCCTAAAAACCTAGAAGAACAAGCAATTAGTTTGATTGGGACTGATATCTATCATAAACTTATTAAAGGTTATACGGAGAAGCAGTGGGGACGTAAAGCTACTGAGCTCCC
>NZ_JACVUB010000024.1:0-520 GCF_016517475.1 Lactococcus sp. S47 | reverse complement strand
GGCTCAACGGTCACAATTAAAGATAGCGGTGGTGCAACCGTTGGAACAGGAACCGCGAATGAAACAGGAGATTATACGGTTGCTCTTCCGGGCTCAGTCGGCCCTAACGCACCAATTAGTGTTACAGCGACCGACGCCGCAGGAAATGTGAGTGATCCAACTCCAGCGACGACTCCAGCAGATCCAACTCTCGTAGCTCCAACCGGTAATCTAACCGCAACCACTTCGGCAATTGGTGCCTCAGACGCTATGGCTACTCTTCCAACAACTCTGAAAGACAGTGAAGGTGCCGATGTTCCGGTCACAGCGGTTATCACGAATGCTTCAGGAAGTGCGGTTACTAATGGTAACTTGGCTGCAGGCACCTACACCGTCACTTATACGGCAGGTGGTTATGACGATGTCACTCAAACTCTAGTTGTTACAGACCCAGCAGATACCACTGCTCCAGATGCGCCAACAGTAGGCAATGTGACAGGAAACAGCACGAATGGTTACACGGTCACAGGTACAGCTGAAC
>NZ_JACVUB010000023.1:0-1067 GCF_016517475.1 Lactococcus sp. S47 | reverse complement strand
GGTGCAACCGTTGGAACAGGAACCGCGAATGAAACAGGAGATTATACGGTTACTCTTCCGGGCTCAGTTGGTCCTAACGCACCAATTAGTGTTACAGCGACCGACGGTGCAGGAAATGTGAGTGATCCAACTCCAGCGACGACTCCAGCGGATCCAACTCTCGTAGCTCCAACCGGTAACTTGGCCGCAACGACCACAGCGGTTGGTGCCGCAGACGGTATGGCTACTCTTCCAGCAACTCTGAAAGACAGTGAAGGTGCCGATGTTCCGGTCACAGCAGTTATCACGAATGCTTCAGGAAGTGCGGTTACTAATGGTAACTTGGCAGCAGGTACCTACACCGTCACTTATACGGCAGGTGGTTATGAAGACGTCACTCAAACTCTAGTTGTCACAGACCCCGCAGATACCACTGCTCCAGATGCACCGACAGTAGGTGATGTGACAGGAAACAGCACGAATGGTTACACGGTCACAGGTACAGCTGAACCGGGCTCAACGGTCACAATTAAAGATGGCAGTGGGGCAAGCGTTGGAACAGGAACCGTGAATGAAACAGGAGATTATACGGTTGCCCTCCCAGGCTCAGTCGGCCCTAACGCACCAATTAGTGTTACAGCGACCGACGGTGCAGGAAATGTGAGTGATCCAACTCCAGCGACGACTCCAGCGGATCCAACTCTCGTAGCTCCAACCGGTAACTTGGCCGCAACGACCACAGCGGTTGGTGCCGCAGACGGTATGGCTACTCTTCCAGCAACTCTGAAAGACAGTGAAGGTGCCGATGTTCCGGTCACAGCAGTTATCACGAATGCTTCAGGAAGTGCGGTTACTAATGGTAACTTGGCAGCAGGTACCTACACCGTCACTTATACGGCAGGTGGTTATGAAGACGTCACTCAAACTCTAGTTGTCACAGACCCAGCAGATACCACTGCTCCAGATGCACCAACAGTAGGAAATGTGACAGGAAACAGCACGAATGGTTATACGGTCACAGGTACAGCTGAACCGGGCTCAACGGTCACAATTAAAGATGGCAGTGGGGCAACCGTTGGAACAGGAAC
>NZ_JACVUB010000022.1:0-1814 GCF_016517475.1 Lactococcus sp. S47 | reverse complement strand
TGGTTACACCTTTAAAGAAGTTCAAGGAAGTGCTACAGGTACTTTCACAGATCAAGCACAGACGGTGACTTATATTTATACGAAGAATAATGTAACACCTAGTACTAAACCGAATGATCATTCAGATGCTCCTGAAAGTAGTAAGGGCAACGGCAACAAAAATAATTCTACCTTAGAAAAAAAGAACACACTTCCACAAACTGGGGATGATAAGGGATTGTCAATGATTGAAATGATTTCTGGACTTTTCCTCATTTTTGGGACAATTGTGATGATTCTATTTAAGCGTAAGAGACAAGATTAAATGAGCGAAGAAACTATATTTTACAGTCGATTAAAACAAGAAATTAAAAAAAGTCGAAAGTCGACTAATCAAATTGAACGGGAACTGGGTTACTCTAGAAATGCCTTGCACAATTATAAGAATGGGACAGAACCTTCAGGAACTCGTCTCATTGAGATTGCGGAGTACTTTCATGTCTCACCTAAGTTTTTAATTGGTAAAACTAATATTTCATCTGAAAATAGCCCCATTATATTATTTGAACAGTTAAATGATGTTCAAAAACTAGAGATGTTAAAACTTTGTCATAATTGGTCAGAAAATCTGATAAAAGATACACACCTTCCTGATAGATGATTAAAGTAAAAAAGGGTTCCGGGTCTGATAAAATAAAACTAACGTTCTATGTTTGTTATATTTGAGCTTAAAACAAGCTCCAATGCTTTAGGATTACATAAACCTAAGATGTTGTAGATAGTTTAAAAGCATTTCTAGTTTTTGAGTTGAACAGAATAATAGTGAAGTAATAATTTGTCTGTAATTAATCATATCATATCATAAAAATACAACTGAGAAAGTTCATGAAAAATTATGAAAAAATCTACAATGTCTAATATTTATATTTATTTTTGTTTTTGTTTTGTTTTGTTTTGTTATATAAAAAGTTTTATGTTAAACTCGTATAATTTAATAAACTATGTTATTTAAATCATTAAAAATGTCGAGGGATTGTAATTTTTGCTTTTGTTTTGAGGGAGATTACAAAGTGGAGGAAATATATGAAACGAAAAAAAGCTTTTTGTCTTTTAGTAATTGTGTTTATGTCGATTTTAAGTAATATGTATTATATAAACCTTAATGCAGAGGCAACTACACTTTCTCAAGACGGCCAGTTGGTTATAAATGTAAAAGATAGTGTTGATTATTCTGGTATAGAAGGTGCTTATTTTACTGTTGTTTCAAATACAGACAGCAATAAATCATACTTACTTGAAACAGATAATGATGGGAAAGCAGCGATTAGTTTACCTAGTGGTGATTATTTAATAAAACAAGTAGGAACTACGAATAATATAGAAAACTATACCTTTACTTCTATTGGATTTTCTCAGAAAGTAGAAACCGGTAAAACAGTTACACTGACAGGATACTCAAGAAAAATAGTTGGGGATTATATATTTCAAAATAGTCCATCAGTAGTACATATTTCTCAAAATAGTATATTTAACCCTTCTGCTTTAGCACAAGGAATAAAAGCTTATAAACTAAATTTCCAAGGACAAAAAGAATCACTTATACCAAATTCTCAAGTTTATTCTTACTTTAATAATGTAGATACAAGCCTACCAGGAGAATATATTTCTATTTACATGGCTGCTCAAAGTACATTAGGTATAAAAACTACACATGTTTTGAAGGTCGTTGTTGACCCAGAAGTACCAAAAATTGGTCAGTCAGTTACTGCTAGATATGTAGATATAGATGGTAATAAGATTTCAGATGATGTTATAAAATCAGGTAATGTTGGAGA
>NZ_JACVUB010000021.1:0-2852 GCF_016517475.1 Lactococcus sp. S47 | reverse complement strand
CCTGCTCCAACAATAAGATAATCATAATTTTTTTTATTAAATTTCATTTTTCAGTTCCTCATTTTTATATCTTATAACCCCTGGTATTCTCTATTCATATTTTGATCGATTTTTAAAAATAATGAATAACTACCATATTGAAAGAAATTACAAATAAAAGAATATAGAAAAATTTATCCTTTTATTTACTTTATTTGTTTCAAAAACCACAACACGGAAATACGTAGTATTTCTTTTTTATCCTTGATAGATAGTTTCTTAAAGAACATTTCTAAACTTCTTTCGGGAATTTCATTATTTTCACCAATTAAATATTGAGGTGAAACATCAAAATAATTGGCTAATTCTACAAGTCTAGTAGCTGATGGCTCCCTTCCTAATTTATAATTATGAAGTGCATTTCTTGGGTAACCGAGTTCACGCTCTATTTGATTTATCGATGTATTTCTTAATCTGACTTGTTCTAGCAATCTATTGTAAAATAAATTATTTTTTCTCATGTTTTCACTTTCTTATAAAAACTTCATAATGATATTTTTATGAATTGCACATTCTTACCAAAATAGATATGTTTTTTTATTTTATTGTTAAATAATAAGAAACTATTTAGTATACATTTGTAATGTTTTAATTCATACTTGCACTACTTTAGAAACTAAATAAATAAATCATATTCAAAAATAGTCCCTACTATTTTTGATATTTTTAAAGGATGCCTATTATACTATTCTTTTAAGTTAATATTTACTTTATTTTTAATAAAAAATTCCCATATTTAACCTTCCACAATATAAACAAATTTTTACTTTCTAAACTCATATTTATCCATTTTACAGAGAAATATATAATTTATACTTTCTCTGTAAAATGGATATAAGTAAGTTAATTACATAACTTACTTATCCCATTTAATTAATAGCTATTTTGGTTGAATATAAGTAGCTAGTGCAGCGACACCAGCAGAAATATGACGTTCACTCACGATATTATTCCCTTTTACATTCATTTCAGAAACTAAAATAGAATTATCTGAATATACTTTTTCTACGAATGCCACATGACCATATATAATACTAGATCCTGCAACTCCTGGAGGAAAACTTACTGCATATCCTTCCGTTGGAACAGATGTAGTATAATAACCCTGAATTTTAGCATTGATTCCCCATTCTCCTCCATTTCCCATAAAATTACCAATCTTACCACCAAGTTGGATTATACGATTGTAGACATATTGTGTACAATTTCCGAAGGCATAACTTTCAGAGCCAGGATATTGTTCCCCATTATATACGGGAAAATCTGATTTATCACCTCTTGAAGTCACAACTGGACTAGTAGGAATATTGTCACCCAGGACTTGAGTTGAGCTATCTACATTATCATAAGCATCCAATTTATACTCTTGAATGAGTTCAATTAATTTTTGTGCATATGCTGGGTCAGTAGCAAAAATTCCTTGCAAGGCTTCAGCTGCTTCCCGATAATTTTTAGCATGTGATTTCCATGCACCAGCATAAATCTCAGAATTCCAAGTTGTTCCCTTAATCATCAAATTAATATAATCATCCAAAGCTTGATCATAATTACTATAGATTCTGAAACTTTGTTCAATATAAAATGGAGTATTTCCTGAAAATTCTTCTGTTTTAAAAGAAATAGATTTTCCTAAGTAAGCACCAGTAATATTGAAAATATTAAAATATTGTTGACTCATATTGCTTTGACCAGAACCAGATTCTAAAATGGCCTGCGCCAAGATGATTGAAGCATACAGATTATTTTTACCAGCTAAAATTCTCACACGATCCGCAATACTTTTGATAAAAGCATCAGTACTAGTGACATCAATTTTTTCAATCGGCTTAGCAGCATCAATTTCTTTTAAAACCGGACCAGTATAAACAGACTTCTCCGAGTCAGCTGACGAACTTGGCATTTGTACAGATGTTGAAGTTTGATTATATGATGTCGTTCCTTGTGAATAATTAAAAGGAGCCGATACGGAAGTAGATGGAGCTTGAGTTGTTGTTGAAGGAGTACTAGCAGAACTATTAGTTGATGGTGAACTAGAAGTGCTTGGTTTCGATGATGAATCTGACGTACTCGGTTTCGATGATGAATCTGACGTACTCGGTTTCGATGATGAATCTGACGTACTTGGTTTCGATGATGAATCTGACGTACTTGGTTTCGATGAGTCTGAAGTTATCCCTGAAGTATCTCCACTACTACTAACAGTTACCTCGTCAGCATGACTTGCTACACCAAAAACTGTCATACCCAAAATCAAAGCCGTTCCTGCGATAAACTTTTCTTTTTTCAAATGTTTAACCTTTAGTTTTTGTAATATATCTTAAATAAACTATTTAAATCCTGTCGAACCTCCAAAAAGAAGTTGCATATTTTTTTATGCGGAACCTCTTTTTATTCAGTTCTAATTGGGAAAAATAGTTATATCAGCAAATTTCTATTTATTTTCTTTTTTCTCTCTCCTTCCGAACAATGCTGCACCAATAGCACCAAAGAGTGTTGCAAGACCTATAGAGCTAGCAACTGACCCATCAGACGATCCTGTCTTAGGTAAGTAACCTGTTCCCCCATTGTTTACAGAACTACTGTTTCCTGGCAAATTACTTGTATTACTATTTGTAGTAGAGACACTTGGAGGAGTACTTGCACTCAATGAGTTTGAAACAGACATTGAACCTGAATCACTCAATGATGTGCTTGTGCTCAATGAGTTTGAATCACTGATTGACGTAGACATCGAACTTGAATCACTCAACGATGTGCTTGTACTCAATGAGTTCGAATCACTGATTGATGTAGACAAGCTTGATGAGTCTGAG
>NZ_JACVUB010000020.1:0-4438 GCF_016517475.1 Lactococcus sp. S47 | reverse complement strand
GAAGACCGCTGGAGTATATACTGTTGTACTTAAGAGTGCTGATGGTCAAACCAAAGAAGTAAAACTTACCGTTAAAGCTTTAGTTCATACAAATTCTTCTTCTTTAAATCATAAGGATCCAATAAATAACTCTTTATCTTCTAACATTTCTTCTTCAAAACAACCTTTACCTCAAACTGGGGATGCATCCTCTGTTTCAGTTTTAGCTACTTTTGTAGGAGTATTGATTATGAGTTTGGTTACACTTTTAGGAGTATCCCAATGGAAAAAGAGAGATTAGACATAGATTCGCAAAG
Source organism: Lactococcus sp. S47 (assembly GCF_016517475.1). Classification (NCBI taxonomy): domain Bacteria; kingdom Bacillati; phylum Bacillota; class Bacilli; order Lactobacillales; family Streptococcaceae; genus Lactococcus; species Lactococcus sp. S47. The sequence continues at coordinate 4,142 of NZ_JACVUB010000020.1, read as the reverse complement.
TAATAAAAGTATATTTTATGAGCTTTTATTAATATTGAGTAATTTAAAAAGAGAGTCATTCAACAGAATTGAAATAAATCTTGGTTATTCTAGAAATGCTATCTCTTTGTCAAAATTGGTTATTATCTAAAACTAGATAAACTTAAAAAAGTGTGTAACAAGTATCAAAAAACTGACAAAAAGGCTAGCAAGCCCTATGATAAGGGGTAATGAAGATTTGAAGAATAAAAACTAACCAAGCAATAAGATGTGTGTAAAATTTATAAAATAAAAATCCACTTGAAAAAAATCTAGTGGATTTTTTGTTTGTGACATAAATATAATATAATATAATACTTTCGTAGAAGTTAAAGGACGGTAGCTAATCTATCACAGGAGGTAATGCCTATGGAAAAATTCATGGGTACGTTTCCCAAAATATAGAAAGGTGAAAAATTTGTCTGTTTATCAGGCGCTTATGTTGATGATTGCATTTGCAACGTTAATATTGGCTTTCAATAATAAAGATAAAAAATAACGTCCAACTTTTGATGTGACCCCCAAAAGTTGGACTTTTTTCCCAAGTTAAGATACTTGGGATTTTTATTTTACTTTGAATATCAATTAAATAATTAGCTCAGGTGTTATGAATTTTTTTTGATTAATTCAAGAAGTAGATGATTAAATATTTCATTCTGTATGTCTAGTTTTCCAAAAAATTCGCTATCTACTTGTTCAACTAGAGGGACAGCCTGTTGTAATTTATTAGAACCCTCATTAGTTAAAGTAACTACCTTAGCTCGAGGGTCTCGTCGTGACTTTTGTCGTTCAATCAATTCAGATTTTTCTAACCTTGATATTATTGTGGAAAGAGTCATAACATCAATATTTGAGTTTTTTGAAATATCAATTTGTTTAACTTCTCTATGATGTTGACATAAATACCCTATAGTTGCTAGAACAACGAACTGTGGATGTGTTAATTCTATCACCTTTAATCGTTCTTTTATTTTTTTATGCCATAAATTATATGCCTTTATAAATGAAAAACCCGAAGAAAGTGAAGAGTCGTTTTTATATTTGGAAGGAAACTTAGTCATTGGCGGCTTTAATGAGTGAAAAAATAGAAGCTGGGACATCTGAAAAAATTTGTGATACAAATCCAGCATCTTCTAGGCTATCTGCTCGATTATTTGGCATAAATTCAACAGAATGACGGATAATAGTCCAACCATTTTCACTAGTTAATTCATGAATAAAATAAATATCACCAACATCTGGAATTGATGTTTTATCTGTAAATTCCTTGTTACGAATAACAGAAATTAATTCAAACTTCATTGCAGGTTGTCCTGAAAGTTTCATCTCTCCAAAACTCCCTCGTTCAAAATTGCCTTCCAACGAAATATCCTCTAAATCATCTTCCCAAGCGAACCAACGATTGACATCTGAATAGAGTCCCCAAATTTTCTCAACACATGTTTTTGTTTTTAATTCAAAACTGAATTTCATATTTTTTCTCCTTTATATTATAAGTGTACTTATAATATAATCCTTTAAAACGAGTTTGTCAACTATTTACTGTTGTGATATTAAAAACATTCTACTTATTCTCTTTTGCTATTCGAAACTCAACTGGTGATTTCCAACCTAGTTTTTCTTTAATCCGTTTGTGGTTATATAATGAATAAAGTTTTGAATGGCTTTACGAAGTTCTTCAAAAGAAATAAAAATACGACCGTAATACACTTCTTGCTTAAGAATCCCAAAGAAATTTTCCATAACTGAATTATCATGACAATTACCTTTACGACTCATTGATTGAAAAATTAAATTTTTCTTTAAGGTAGAACAATATACACGTGTTTGATAGGCCCAACCTTGGTCTGAATGAAAAGTACGTCGATATTGACAATCTCTCGTCTTATTTATAGCCTGCTCCAAAGCTTCAGAAATGGCTTGATAATTTGGCGCTTTGGATATACTATAAGAAATAATCTCATTATTGAATAAGTCCAGATAGGGGTTGAGATAAAGTTTTTTTGAACCCCATCTTCATAATATTTGAACTCTGTTGTATCTGTTGTAACTTTTTGGTGAGGAATCGGCGTGTTAAAACGTCTATGCAGCTTATTATTTGAAACTTTACGTACCGTTCCTTTTAGGAATAGTGTTTTTAATTTGGTTATTTTTCAAATATTTCTTTGTAGCCTTAATCATCATTTTAGGGCTCGTAATAGCTTGTTTTATAAGAAGAGTACAAGAGAATGAAAGAATGTCTTCTGAAGCTGATAAGGCAAAACAAGCTCATCAAGAGGATGTTAACGCATGGAGAAAAGAGCAAGAAAGAAAATATGGTCCTAATTGTTATCAAACAAATAGAGATGAACAAAAATCTGAAGCAAATAAAGCTAGAAATAATCAAGCAACTAAATTAATAGATTATGATAGACGTTGGGATAGTACAGACCCTTATATTATCTTATGAGTAAGAGAAGTTTCAACTTTTTCTGAGATAAAGAATCAATATAAATTCCTTTCAAAAAAATATCATCCTGACGTTGCAACTGAAGCAAATTCTGACGCTATTATGAAAAAATAAATTGTGCTTGGGATGAAATAAAAAAAAGAAAGCTACTAAAAAAACAAGTTTAGTAGTTTTCTTTTTATAACGCAATAAAGTAGTTAATTTTTGATTATTCCAGTTTATGTGGGATATTTTATAATATAAAAGTCTAAAATATAGGTCATTCAGAAAAACAATAATTTTTCTGAATACTATGTTGTATTATATTTGGCTCAAGTTCAATTATACCTTATCTTCGTATGAGATGCAATACTATTTCAAAAATATTACGATTAAAACAAAATCCAGGATCCTCTTATCTAGAGTTAATAATAGTACCATTTTCAAATTTATATTTATCGGAAAAATTATTGTTTTTCTGATAAAAGTATATAAGTTGAAAAGGAATAGAAAAATGAAAAAAACTATGTCAAAAATAATTGTCGCTTTATTATTAATATTTTCCGTGTTTGCTGATTGCATTACATTAAAAGTTAATGCAGCTACACCAAATTTTGGTGCTAGCATTTATTACTCTTTTGATGGTAATAATTATAAAAACATTCCTTGGAATAGTATTACAGACATTAATCTCAGGACAACATCAACGGTGTATGTTCAGACTAGACTTGCAGCGACTTCTGATGGAACACTAACTAATAATTTATGGACTAGTATTATTAATAGTGATGCATCTGGTAATGAATGGTTTACATTTGCAGACTACCCAAAAGTGGCTGGAAGTAGTGAACTTTTTCCTCTTTTGAAGATGACTTATACAACTGATGGAACTAATTACAGCGATTCAAAGCCACCATTAAGTAACTTAAAAGGTGTCAAAGTAACATTAAATGGGACACTGAGCAGTCCTGAATCTGATGGTACTAGTCCATTTGTTACTGTTACGGCTCCATTGATTCCTAAAGCTGACTATATTATAAACAGTGGTATGATAAATCAAACGATGTTTCCTATTAGGGGAGAGTATTCTCTTTTTTATTCTTGGAGTATCCAAGAATGGTTCTATTCTATGAGTCCATCAATGAATATGGGACAGTTTCGATTTTTAAATCCAACTGTCGGTGGAGATGTTACTGCTAAATATGTAGATACAGATGGTAACAAAATTTCAGATGATGTTGTAAAATCAGGAAATGTTGGCGATGCTTATACCACAGAACAAAAAACAATTGCTGGTTACACCTTTAAAGAAGTTCAAGGAAGTGCTACAGGTACTTTCACAGACCAAGCACAGACAGTGACTTATGTTTATACGAAAGACGCAATTGCTGGTGGAGATGTTACTGCTAAATATGTAGATACAGATGGGAACATGATTTCAGATGATGTTGTAAAATCAGGAAATGTTGGCGATTCTTATACCACAGAACAAAAAACAATTGCTGGTTACACCTTTAAAGAAGTTCAAGGAAGTGCTACAGGTACTTTCACAGACCAAGCACAGACAGTGACTTATGTTTATACGAAAGACGCAATTGCTGGTGGAGATGTTACTGCTAAATATGTAGATACAGATGGGAACATGATTTCAGATGATGTTGTAAAATCAGGAAATGTTGGCGATTCTTATACCACA